>NZ_OU659205.1 GCF_915403165.1 Providencia alcalifaciens | reverse complement strand
AACTGCAAGTTCAGGGGGATAGAATCAAATGTGGCTACATTTGGGATCACTATCCCTATCCTGCATGACAAAAACGATACCCGTTTGATTAATTTTTTATTGCTGATCGGTTTTACAAAAACATAGGTAAATCTGCATGGGTTTATTTTTCAGAAAAGAGCCAGCGGCAGGCTCAGGAGATAATCACAAAAAATGATGGTACTCGTAGAGTGCTAGCATTTTTAAGTGGATTGTCTATCCTGCATTGTCACCAAAATCCCTTAAATCATTTCTGGTTTTCTTTCTGACGAACGGGGAGTTATTTAATTTTTTATTCGATGGGATGCACTTCCGCTTCCTCGATGAAAAATGAATTTTCATCTTGCGGCGAGCGTTGCGGATTGAAATATGACGGGATTTTTTTGTGATACTCCAGAAGGCACAGAGCCGAAATGATTGTGACATCACTTCGGCTCTGCTAATCTGAATCTGTGCATTCATTGCTAGGATTCGACTTCAGCAATCTAATCTTAGCAATGGGAAGCTAGCTTGTCACTACTTCCTTAAAACCATTCAACGACATTAACTCAAATGCACCACTTGATTGACTCGGACTTAGCCCGGTCTCCGAAAGGATAAACAGGCAAATTGTGGTAGTAACGTACCGTCACACGAAATGACGGCTCTGCCTCCGAATCACGCTGCGGTATCGAAAGATTACAGTGCGTACCTGATAAGAGCACCAATCAACGGACTAGGGATTTCTTGGATTGCACCGTCGGAAGAAACCCAACCTAACCAGACTTAGCCAACTTAACAAGCTAAGAAGCCATGACCCAAGAACCGATCGTGGAGAAAAGCAAAGACAAGAAGACGATGTCGCTTCGCTCCATTTTGATTAGTACCACATTGGGGCATTAGGCTTTTTATTTCTTTTTTCCTCGACAATTACGGCACCAACTCTGAATACGTTCTTTCCCGTCTACCATTCGAAAACCAAATATTTGTTCAAGTTCTTCTTTTGAAGAAGCTATAGTGCCGCAGGATGGGCAAGTATGAATATGCTTAGGTGTAGGCAACGATGGCATTTGAAAGCTGATGAGCTTAAGCATCAACGGTGATAGGTCATATATATTAGTTAAACCTTTATCAACCTCACTAGCCGATCTTACTTTTTTCCTAATTATTTTTTTAGAAACAAGTCGATTAATAGTTCTTTGTATTGTTCGTCTATCTTGAGACATCCGGTTAGATAACAACTCTATTGATGGGTATATCTTAGAATCACCATGATGCATAAACGAAATTAAGTGTATTAATAAAACAAGTTCAGAATTACTCAGTTCTAGCTTATTTTGATTTTTTAAAAGTTCATTGGGTACTGACGCCCAACCAGAACCAAGTATTGTTCTTCCCCAAATAAATAATAATCTTTCCGGTATATCAATTTGGTAATCATTCATAATTTCATGTAATTTCTGATTTTAGATTTACGCCTCATCATAACTTAATAACACCTATATTTATATAGGTGTTATTAAGTTATGATAATTATTAGGGCGGTGATAACGCCACCCCTGTTTGATGTTATTCAGAGTGAATTCATAGCTATATACCTGCTCATATTTTACCATTTTAAAAGATGCAAGAAATTCCGCATCTCCACTCAAAACACTAGGACTAAATATGTTGGCTAATACACGATTTGCTAGAAAAGGCGAAGAGAATGAACGTCGCCAGCACTATAAATCCGTTGCTGATAACGTTCTATTGTCTCGCAATAATACAAACCAACAAGAATCAGCGTTAAAGTTCAATGCTGGACAGTCAGAGCAAGCTATTTTTGATATACTATCCGCCTATATTAAAAAGTAAGTGGATTATATGGGATGTCAATAAAATACAATAGGGTAGAGCTCCACGTTACTTTTCAAGATGGCGACCTTAATAGTTGTGAATTCAAAGATTTGAAAAATCTTAGCACTGATGAGATCCGCCTTTTAACAACTTTCATTACTAAAGTTACTAATGAAGAATCTCTTGTTGGTAAGAATAAGCCATCATGGCTAAATGACCATGGTGAAAAAATCGCAGACACAGATGCATACGAAGACGGTAATTATTGGCACTATCATTGCGGACCATATAGCGATTCATCCTGCTTGCAAGTTATGACATTTAATTTAAATTTCAATCCTAAAGGAATTACTTCAAACGCAGTAATTCATTATCAAAAAGAAAAAGATGGTAAAATATTGATTGTTGGTTTTTCACCAATTCATTTACCTTTTCCTAAATCAGATGACCCACACTACAATCCATTATTTGAAAATATAGATTCAGATGATTAAAAAATCATTTCGTCTAATCCCTTTTATGTTAAACGGGCGAGTTAGTTAGCGAAAACCGCCCGTTCATACCCATTAGAGTCACTCAAAACGATTTTAAGACACGATCCCCCTATCAAGCACCCAAATCTACGCTGAAAGTTTATAACGGTTTCTATGCCGCTCTCGTTCGTTTTTAACTTCATTCAGATTGACAGAAAAATCGAGCTGAAATCGTCGAAAGGCACAAACTTGTTTTGTGGTGATCGGCGATTTGACCAACCGAGTAAAACGAGAGCGGTAGTGTTTTTAATGATGAACGGAAATCTGAAAAATCGAGGTTAAACTCATTTTTGCTTTAACAGCC